>NZ_DLAV01000039.1:14769-15406 GCF_002494055.1 Sphingobacterium sp. UBA7038 | reverse complement strand
TTTCTTAAATAATAAAAAAAATGATAGACCATACTTTCTTTATCCCAATAGAAGTAATTCGATCGATCACTACAATAGCGTTATAATTTTATCAGCTTTTTCCTTGCCATAAAGTCGAGAAATCACTTCTATAACACGTTGTTTATGATTAAACGCAGTACTTGAATATGCCCAATGATGAATTGCTGTTGCAGTACACAAAGCCTTCAACGTATGTGGATTATAGATAAACATAGGCAGAAGATTAAAAATCTGCTTTTCCTTCACGGCACGGATCGTTTTTAAATTCATTGCGCTGATAGAACAGATCAGTGCTATCATTCCACATCACAATCATATCGGGATTCCATCCAATCAAAGTTTCGGCATTAATATTGGGTTGATCCAGTTCAAATGGACAAACATTCTGTACACCCGCCATTTCCAAACATGTATGCATCATGCTATGGGTTCCTGTTGTTGAAAAAATACGACCTTAGGCCCAAGTAAAATAGACCCGGCGCTTTTCCTTAACAGCTGTAGCATTCTCCTTAAGGCGACCAATTTCAGCAACGTATTTAAAGAAAAGAAGATAACCTATCATGATCCCTGTTATCTTGGTCGTGCCAATGAGGTGTATGAGGCGCCGAGAAAAGTA
>NZ_DLAV01000039.1:0-14467 GCF_002494055.1 Sphingobacterium sp. UBA7038 | reverse complement strand
TTTCTTAAATAATAAAAAAAAATGAGAGAACACTACGCGATGATATAGCCGCCACCGAAATAGCTATCCGCAGAGATAGCACTTTCGGTGAGGTTGAGTACCACTTGATCACTAAAATTCTTACTGTTCACCACTTGAATACGATGTGGTATATTTAACAATGAAGCTTCTAGTCGGAATGCTTCCGACAGCTGTTTCGGATTATATGAGGTATAATCCTTCGAACTAATTTCGACTTAGTCAATTCTGAACGATTTTATTATATCGCTAAATCTCATCCTTCTCAATCCATTTGGGAACCAGTGGCGCTTCATACTGTTGCATCTTCTCGATCAGCTCCTCAATCGTATCAGCCACCAATAACATCGCTCGATTTTCCTGCTTAAGAAGGCCCTCTTCGACCATGTGATCAATAAATTGAATGAGATGATTGTAAAATCCATTGATGTTTAACAAACCAACTGGCTTTTTATGTAAACCCAATTGAGCCCATGTAATCATTTCAAAAAGTTCTTCCAAGGTACCAAAACCACCCGGCAGCGCAATAACTCCTTCGGCATAATCACTCATAATCCGTTTACGATCGTGCATGGTATCTACAGTAATCAGTTTTGTTACCCCCCTATGCTCTCTTTCTTTCGAATTTAAAAAATCAGGAATGACACCTATTACCTCACCTCCCTGTGCAAGAGCTCCATTCGCAACAGCTCCCATTAGGCCAACCCTTCCACCACCATAAACCAAACGAATACCGTATTCAGCCAAAACCTTTCCCACATAGGAGGCTTGCTCTTCATACACGGCCGAATTCCCTAAACTGGAAGCACAAAAAATAACAATACTATTAACTTTCTTCATATACAAGTATAGTTAAAAATAAACGGATCAGCTCTTTTTAATAAAAAAACAAACTCACTATCAATAATATACAAAAAAATACACG
Organism: Sphingobacterium sp. UBA7038; assembly: GCF_002494055.1. Taxonomy (NCBI): domain Bacteria; kingdom Pseudomonadati; phylum Bacteroidota; class Sphingobacteriia; order Sphingobacteriales; family Sphingobacteriaceae; genus Sphingobacterium; species Sphingobacterium sp. UBA7038. The sequence goes on along the minus strand of NZ_DLAV01000039.1, from coordinate 13,524 downwards.
CATTATTTTCGCGCATAAATATAAATGTAAAAAAAACACTTAAAATAAATAACACATTTAATATCTTTGATTTACCGGTCTTTTTATACATAACGGCTAACCAGACAAGCTCATCAGATCTTGTTAATAACAAATGATAATTTCAGTCCATATGATCTTCAAAAACAAATTTTTGCACAGTGCTCTCTTAAGCTTATTTAGTCTGGCGCTATCTGCCCAAACAACTTCTCAATTGAATTATTTCGATTTAAGAGAAGTGAGGTTGTTACCTGGGATTTTTAAACATGCTGAAAATCTTGACATCAATTATTTATTGGAAATAGACCCGGACAGATTGCTGGCTCCCTTTTTACGCGAAGCCAATTTACCGCTAAAAAAAGACTCCTATACCAATTGGGAAAATACAGGATTAGATGGCCATATCGGAGGGCATTATCTATCTGCTCTCGCACATATGTATGCCGCTACAGGAGACCTTCGTATTAAGGAACGCCTAGATTATATGCTCAGCAACTTGAGACGTTGTCAGGAAGCAAATGGAAACGGCTACATAGGCGGAGTACCTGGGGGTAAAATTATTTGGACAGAGATTCAGCAAGGTAGAATCAACGCCGGTAGCTTTAACCTGAATGGAAAATGGGTGCCGCTATATAATATACACAAAACCTATGCTGGCCTGCGAGACGCCTACTTGTTGACAGGCAATGAATCTGCAAAAGACATGCTGATTCAAATGACTGATTGGGCGCTTAAGTTGGTCGCTCAACTTTCAGATGCTCAAATACAGGAAATGTTACGAAGTGAACATGGCGGACTGAACGAAACTTTTGCTGATGTTGCTGCAATTACCCAAGATCAGACTTATCTCGAGTTGGCTCGTAAATTCAGTCATCAATCCATACTTGAGCCTTTATTAGCGCATGAAGATCATTTAACAGGATTGCATGCAAATACACAAATTCCAAAAGTTCTCGGTTTTAAACGCATCGCTGACCTTTCTCACAACGAAAAATGGGCGGAGGCTGTTCGCTACTTTTGGGACAATGTCGTTGAGCAGCGCTCGATTGCTATTGGAGGAAATAGTGTAAGTGAACATTTTAACCCAACGGAAGATTTTTCAAAAATGCTCTATAGCATTGAGGGACCAGAAACTTGCAATACCTACAATATGTTACGGCTCACAAAAATGCTCTATCAGACCGATCCGCAAGGGAAATACCTCGATTTTTATGAACGTGCTCTTTACAACCATATCTTATCGACACAACACCCCGAACATGGTGGATTAGTCTATTTCACGCAAATTCGTCCGGGGCATTATCGTGTTTATTCTCAAGCGCAGACAAGTATGTGGTGCTGCGTCGGATCAGGGATGGAAAATCACGCCAAATATGGTGAAATGATCTACGCATACCGCAACAATGACCTATTTGTCAATCTATTTATTCCTTCACGCCTGGACTGGAAGGAGAAAAATATGGAAGTTATTCAAGAAACGAACTTCCCGACAGAAGCCAAAACAAGCATACGAATGAACCCTAAAAAACCGACGTCATTCAGCTTGTTTATTCGTAAACCCAGCTGGCTCACCACAGCTCCCCATGTGTTGATCAATCGAAAGCCTTACCGCAATTTCAGTTCCACAAATGAGCATATCCAGATCAAACGTACATGGCGAAAGGGCGATATCGTCAGCCTTCAATTACCCATGGGGATACATACTGAGCAGTTGCCTGATAAAAGCAATTATTATAGTATTTTATATGGACCTCTTGTTTTGGGAGCCCGAACTGGACAGGAAGATCTTTTGGGACTTCGAGCCGACGACAGCCGAATGGGGCACATTGCTTCTGGAAAACAAATCCCTTTACGTGATCTCCCGATTCTTCAAGCAGAACCGAACAATATTCCGGCACTTGTAAAACCAATAGCGTCAAAGCCCTTACACTTTACACTCTCAAATCTCTATTTGGGAAAAAAAGATATTCAAATGGAACTAGAACCCTTTTTCGGTATTCATGATTCCCGTTATATGATCTATTGGCCTCAAGCAACGCAGAAAGAATTACTGGCATTACAGGACAAAATGCGCCGCGATGAAGTGGAAAGCTTAGCGCTAGCGGCCAAAACGGTCGATAAAGTAGTCGCTGGGGAGCAACAACCAGAATCAGATCACTTTTTTCGCGAGCAAAATAGCAATGCTGGGGCATTCGGTGATACACGCTGGCGCGATACAAAAGGCTGGTTCAGTTATGTGATGAAAATAACGCCAGAGACCCAACTGGTCGCGATCAAATTGCTGGCAGACAACTCATCCAGGGTAACTGAGGTAATGATCGATGGTAAAACCATCAGTATATTGGAAGACAAGGATGAGAGATCCACCATGAAAACAATACATATACAGCTTCCCATGGAGAGTGCAGGTAAAACCAAAATAGAACTGAAAATTAAGGCCGGGGCAGGATTTACAAGTCACAAGATCCTAGAAATAAGAACTCTTCGTCCTGACTAATGGATCTGGGAGATAGCTTCCATTAGTCAGGCGTGATTCACTTAGCCTAGATAATTCAGTTCATCAAAAGTGATTCAGTTCGTCAGAAGAGCGCTTAATTTATTTTCCGATTAAAACAACGGCGCCTTCAGGTTGCAACGTCAATTTGATGGACTTTGTTTTAGAAAGTCGAATCTGCTTCTGTTTTGACTCCCGGGCAATGTTATCGTCGATTAGCTGTACCGCATCTGTACTCAACATGGGCAAATTCACCGATACAGTTTTTTCTTTGCCCTCGGCATTTATCCCCGCTATATACCATGTATCATTCTTTCTCCGGGCAAGTATGACATATTTACCTGGATAACCATCAATAAAAACAGTCTCATCCCAGGTAGTTGGTACCTGCTTCATAAAATTAATCACATGGGTTGGCATTTCCTGTAAATTATTGGGTGTCAATCCAAAATTTTGTACCGGAGTCTGAAATAAAATCGCCGTTGCCAATTGAAATGTTTCTGTCGTTTTGCGGATAGTACCGCCGCTATTCTCGCGGTTATGACGTTTGTTCAGCAAAACCGGGCCAAAATCCATTGCCGCCACGGCATTCCGAATAAAGGGATGTAAAGTCGCATTAAAAGCCTCCGTATCATTTGCATGTTGTGTGAAAATCAAATTTTCAGAGGCTAATACGGCTTCACTGCCCACGAAATTCGGATACATGCGCTCCCAACCACGCGGTAAAGTACATCCATGAAATATAACGGTTAATCCATAATCATTTGCATCCGAAAGAATATCTTCGTAAAGCTTCAGTGTTTCTTGTTTATCGCCTCCAAAAAAGTCGACTTTGATTCCTTTAATGCCCACATGCTGCATCCATTGCATCTCGGCTTTACGTGCAATCGAAGTATTCATTTTATTTTTTGGCGTCTGAGGTGCGTCGTTCCAGAATCCGTTCGAATTGTACCACAGACAAATACCTACGCCCCGCTCCTTCCCATAAGCCACCAATTGTTCAATTTTCTCATGGCCGATCTTTGTATCCCACCAATTGTCGATCAATACAAATTCATACCCCATTGAAGCCGAAAGGTCAATGAACTTCTTCTGGTCTTCAAAATTAATACTGCCGTCCTGCCATTCCAACCAGCTCCATGTCGCCCGTCCGAATTCGTATTTCTTCGATGCCGGATACTGCGGTTCAACAACATCAAACGGAATGGTCGTTTCCACAATGGGTTTTAGGTTGCTTCCGACAGTCAGTGTGCGCCAAGGTGTATAACCGGGTAATGAAATTGTGGGAGCTGCACGTCCAATGCCATTGTTCTCCCCTTCCTCCGGAAAAGAAATGCTATAAAGGCCATCCTTCGTGCCTTCGCTTAACTTGGATGCGCAATATGCACTTGATACACCCGTTTCCGAAACAAGTACCCATCCCCGATCTCCAACATGAAAGAGCGCAGGAAAAGTATAGCCAACACCATACTTCGAAGGTACGCCTAGCGCCTGATCTGCCTGATACTCCTCTTCGTAACTTGGTTTTGTTTTCATCCAGCCTATCATGGGGGAAGCTTGGGCTGTTAAAAATGTTGTTGTAACGAGGGGAAATTTAAAGCCGCTATTCTCCTTTATCAATGCAAAGTTGGCCGGCTCGCCCACCTGAGGCACATAATATCGGAACGCTATATTGTTGTTGCTAACACGGAAAGTAACCTCGATCTGCTGCTTTGAAGTATTCTCCAACACATAACGCAATTCATTCGCTTTATACTGTACCTGACTGCGTTTGATTTTTGGCTCGATATAATTGGTCAAAATTTCACCTCTTTTTTCTGCTATAGGACGCAAATTATCGCTTAAATTTATCGTCTTGCTTTGAAGCCCAAGCGGTGAAGCTTCCAACATTGTCTTTCCTTCCAGTTCAACCTGATAAAATAGATGACCGTTTTTCAGATCCAATTTAACGGTCAAAGTTCCGTCCGGACTCGATACCGATGTCTGCTGTGCTGCGGCAATTGTCCCCAACAAAGATAGCATACATACCAAAGCATAACGTTTTACTGGTAAACGTTTAAAATAGCGCGTATAATTGTGATTTAACATAGATTAACTCAAATAATCGGTTAGTTATTCTGTTAAAGATAAGGTTTTATTTTAATAAATGTACAAAAAACACTTATTACAGAATACGTATTTTATCAGGTTGCAATCGACTGCGTCAAATAGGAATCGTCGTCTAATCTGGGAAGGCGCAAACGCAGCTTTTCTTGTCCTATGAGAAGATATACCAAACAAAAATTCCTTATAATTGTAAAGAAATAGTGACATTTATTTTACGATCTTAAAACGTATTAAACTATGAATCTAATTATGAACATGATAGCACTTGCCAGCATAGCAACTGCTACCTTGGCTCCATCATCTGCCAAATCAGGGTCATTGCTCGAGCAAAAGGACCAAAACATTACGCTGATAGAAAAAAAACAGGCTTTAAAACACGATTATGTTGGAACCGACTCGCTATTGCAATATTTTAACCAAACAACTGCGGAGCTTGAAAAGCAGGTTGCGGGTTTAAGCGAAGCGCAGCTCCAATTTAAGCCAGCGCCCGACAAATGGTCGATCAGTCAATGCCTTGAGCATATTATTCGTTCAGAACGAATGATATTTGACATGGCAAAAAAGGGCCTGGATCAAGATCCACAACCTGAAAGGAGAAAAGAGATCAAGATGACCGACGACAATCTAAAAAATGCACTCACAGACAGAAGTCACAAATATCAGGCACCCAAGGAACTCCAACCAGAGGGAATTTATAAAAATGTGAACACCGCTTTGACTGATTTCAATGCCGCTCGCCAACCCGTGCTTGATTACATCAAAAAAGCTGATGCGGAAGATCTCAGAAATCATGTCAGCGATTCCCCAACTGGTCCAATTGATGGTTATCAAGCCCTGATGTTTATTGCTGCGCATTCTGCACGTCATACCAAACAGATCGCTGAAATAAAAGCCGATCCCAATTTTCCAAAACAATAGAAAGATGAAGAAATTAACTTATCAAATTAAGATCCATGCGCCTGTGCCGCGGGTTTTTAAAACAATGCTTGACAAAGAAACCTATAAACAATGGACCAGTGCATTCAATCCAAGTTCAGATTTCGAAGGCATCTGGGACAAGGGGCAAAAAATTCATTTTACCGGCGTCGATGAAAATGGTGAAAAAGGCGGAATGGTAGCAGAAATCGCCGAATACATTCCAAATTCATATGTGTCTATTCGGCATCTTGGTATCCTAGACAATGGCCAAGAAATTTTATCCGGACCAGCTGTCGAAGATTGGGCTGGAGCATTAGAAAATTATTCTTTTTCGGACATCGAAGGACAAACATTATTGAAAGTAGATGTTGATACAAACGACGAATACATCGATTACTTTAATGAGGCTTGGCCAAATGCTTTGCAACGGCTAAAGGATATTAGCGAAAAGGAATAGGTGAAATACCCTGCATATTGAAGAGCTTTGCGAAATCAATGCGCAAGTCAGAAGCTTGTTGGCAAAAGTAAAAACGGCACCTAGATCTGGATGCCGTTTTTTTATCTTGCCGAGGCTTTTTTTCGTTCGTTTACTTTTGTTTTTTGACCCGAATGTCAAATATATTGTAATACCGTAGCGTGCTATAGTCCTTCAGGCTCATAAAGTCATAGGTAAGTGGATAATTAAAGATATTTTCCGTCTGACTCACATAAAGGAGCATATCGCGGAGTGCTATTCCAATAGCCTTGGCTCCTTTCGGATACTGAATAAAACTGTTCTTGCCGCCGCCCCGATAGTAGATCAGCAGATTGCTGCAATCGAGGACTTTGGTATCTACATCATCCAGTGTTTTATTTTCCAGTATTTTGTCTATTGCCGTATTGAGGCCTGCCCGTGTTGAATCAGTTTCACCCATCAGAATCATATGGGTACCATAAGTCACCGAAGCAAGCACATAGGGAGAGTAACCTGCTTGGGTCAATACAGCTACCTCCGATTCCGGATAAGCATCAAAATACTCTGTGTGGTCAATATAAATTGTAAGCTTATTGACTTTGCCTATACGAAGCGTGCTGTTTTGCTTACTGATCGTCGTTGAGTCGGCATGTTTTACAAGGGATAATGCCTTTTTTACATCCTTCGAATTACCGAGAAATCCCTGTATTTCGGCGTAATCTCCAAAACTGCTCGAAGTAAAGTTCATACTACTTGCCTGTTTCGACTTTTCAAACTTATTGGCATAAGCAAGACCATTTTTATAGCTGGGCTCAAAGAATCCCATATCTACGGAGAAGTCATTGTAAGACAAGAAATGGAATTTTACTTTTTTCGCTTTTGCTTCCAGGCTTTCTAGCCGTGGGCCTTCAAGGGTGTCTTTGAGACTCCAAAGTCCGCCCAGGAACACCTTTTCATCAATATTATCATCAGAGAAAAGCTCGCTCATCTGAAATTGTACTTTCCGAATTTCGTACTTATCAGGCGGAACAGTGGGCTCATTCTTGGTGGTATCTGAAGGTGCCACCTCTGGGGGCTCTACGTTTGGCTCGATGGGATCTTTTGTGCAACTTAGCCATATTAGTGCGCTAAGAAGAAGTAAAAAATTTCTAGTGTGCATATTGAAGTTCTTCAGTTCCAAATTCGGTTATCATTAAAAAAGGTTAGCTACACTTTTTTATCTGATAAATTAAATATAATAATCTAAGATAATGTTTTTTTACATCAGTCCAACACGTACCATCCCGTTATAGCATATTTTTACAATTCAAATCAAAACGCTTCAACCTCGTTAAACGAAAAACAAGGTAATAACTTACGCGATAAGACTACCAGTAGTTGATCACAAATCATCAAAGCATACCCTTCCTAGCGTATTATAAGCGAAAAAGCGGGTTAAAAACTGAATTTTCTGCACAGCAAAAAGACTTAACAGTCTAACCATTTAGGGCGAAAAAAAAGCGGGGTTTTCACCCCGCTTAAATTAATCGTTTGTAACAGCGCGAAAACGCCGAAACCTATCTGCCGGTTGAAACCAACAGGGATCGACTGCATTAAACACCCCAAAATGCCCTGCATGCTTTAAAGAAAGATCCACAACCACCATTTGTATAGGTGTCTGAAGTATGTGTACCGACCAGTTGCGCCGTGTCATAATCATAAAAACTCAACACAAAAATACAGTGTGTCAATTTTCCTTCGCTTTCTTTGACCTCTTCGGTGACTTTCACGAGTGTATTCGTGTTAGGAAGACGGTAAGTCGTTGTCTTAGCATTGACATTTTCTTTCGATGCCTTTTCCGTTGTCTTTGCAGAAGCGGCTGTAGATAGCAGTGCAACAGCCATCAAACTCATCATTAATTTTTTCATTGTTTCTATCTTTTTATTAAACCATAACATGCTTTTGAAGCAAGTCTTTATTTTATGGAAGTAAAAATAAAAACACCATTAATTAATTTTACGGTTATTTATTATCTGTTGCAGTTCGTTCAATATTCGTGGTTTTTAGTCTATTATTCGCAATACAGCTAGGCTTATGGTATAGGTGAATGAAACTATTTAAATCTATGAGCTCTAAAATAGGTTCGTGCTAAACAATGAGTCAGCATACCATGGAGCAAGCATACAATCAAAAAGGTCGGGCTGGGGCATTATTGCTCATAAGACTAATCAGAGTAAAGTTCAAGGAATGATCAGCGAGGAATCTAGTACCGCCAAGGTATCCTGTCCTGACTACATCAACTATACTTCAACAATACTGGAACTATACTGGAAGTGGTAATCCAGCATCTATATATACCGTTATTTTACGTTTGTTCTTGACCTATTTTCTTAGGCAGCGGCTGCGTAAACCGTCCTATAGCTGTGCTATATTTATGAAATTTTTTCAGACGAGTTTAAGTTCTCAAAAATAGAAAAGTTAATGAACGTCTACATCGCTTGTTCTCGTATTTCCCATCAAAAGATCAAACTGTGCTCAATTGCCCCTATGATCTGAGTGACAATATTTTTGTTCATAAAAAAAGGAGACAACTATTGACTAGTGTCTCCTTAAGTGCCGGTCAGCATACTTTTTTCACATGATTTTGAGCAAGATTTGAAGAATTTGTTGGAGGCATTAAGCTGAAGATTTCTTTATTATTTGCTTCCTTATTTAATGTAAAACTTAGTATATTTTAAACCTTAATACTCGTAATTCCAATGGATATTCCGTAGGGGAATCGAACCCTACCTGCATCAATCTATTTATCAGTAATTTACAAACCTTTCATTCACCTGCTCACCGAATAACTCACTGGTTTGATATACGTTTTAGCTGCAAGTGCTATAAGTTAAATTTATATAAAATATTTGTTAATTCCCAAATTGGTATTTAGAACAATAAACCGTAAATATAGTTAATTAAAAAGGTTGGTTTGATGGAACTTCAAAATTTTAACATGTAAAATACTCATACCATGGGCATCTTCTAGTTTATATAGATTTGGCTTCATACTTTATCGTTTCTGAGATTTATTGTTAATAATTGTGTTCTATAAATTTCACTAGCTGCATTACAGAGAAGTCTATCTTCATTATGTATTCATCTTCTCCGGCATAATCCCTTAATAATCTATCAGAGAATCCCCAACCTCCATTTTCTTTTGCTTTTTTTAATACTTGGCTTAAAGGATAAAAAGTATATCTATATTTACCTTTGTTTGATTTTGATGACGGTAAACATTCTTTTGTATCACAAATAATCCAATATCCTTTATCCTGTCCGAACTTAACAGCAGAGTAAACAGAATTTGTGAAACTAGCAATATATTCTGCTTTAGATTTCCGTGAGATACTTCTAATCAATATTGGTTTTGTTTTAGGAAGAAAATTTTTCAGTACAATTTCCCATACATCATAATAAGCTTTGAATTTTTCAGAACGATCAGTTAAGATCCAGTTTCCAATAAATATTCTAGTGTCATATGTAGGTGGGATTCCTTTATCAATAATGTCTATTAAATTTTGAGCTATTTCCTCCTTTTTTGACTTACTCAATCGGTAATAATCTTTCATACTTTTTTCTATCGTTTTTTGAGAGCATTCAGGGCAAAAGTTGGTTAAAACTCAATCAGTCTAGCCCCGGTTTAGATAATTTGTTAATATCATATTCTGTTTTCGATACATCTGTCACATTATACTCAATCTTGTAACCATAAGTACCTTGACTATCAAATAACCTTTTAAACATAAGACCAGATTGCCGAGTAAATTTATTGCCGTCTTTTTTAACAAAATATGTTATACCATTTCCATCTTGCTCACCGAAATTAATGCTTTGAGATTCAACACTTTTAAGTATGTTAAAAAAAGATCTTATATGTTTATCAATGTTTCGGTATTCTTTTTCAGCGATATGTTTATATTTTGGATCAATATAAAAAATGTCTAACTTTTTATCATAAAGCGTTCCTTTATAAAAAATTAAAGTAATTTGATCAAAATTTACACCTTCATATTTAATAGCTTCTCTAATACCATCTAAAAAGACATCAGATTTATAAGTTTTTTTTACTGAGAAATCTACTAAATCAGATTCCATGAACGATGTTACATCATATTTACTTGAATTTAAAGGGATTTTATAAAAGCTCTCAACAACACGGGTATTTTGTCCGTAAACAGATGTTTTAAATAATAAAAGAAGGACGGTAATAATAGTAAATTGCAAGTATTTCATGAAAATGATTGTAATTTTTTTACTCATAAAATCGTTTTTTGAGATTAGTGATTTTTTTAAAAATTAAATATTTGCTAAACTTTTTGGTAAACTCGGGATTAACATTTTTTTTGGAATCGTGATGATAATATTTAAAAATAATTGACCTCATCAATATCCTGCCAAAGTCTTTTTAGTTCAAGCAATATTTCACTAGCTGTTATAAGTTCTTTATCCAAATCCCGAGTCGTATAACGCTTACTATCATATCTTGAGTATTGTATTCTATTTGAACTGCTTTTAGTTAATTGCCATCTATGATCTGAGCAATAAATACAAGTTTCATTGTTTTCAATTGTCACATCAAGCCAAACACCATGTATAAAACTGTTTCTTAATCTTTGTAACGGTTTTAGTTTTGAAACAATTTCCGAAATTCTTTCCTCTTCATAATGTCGAAAAGATGAAAGCTTTTTTATTAGCTCCAAATTGACGTGAAGTGAATTTTCTTTGATTAGAAAATGATTAATCAATTCATCATCGGAATTTATAAGTTTCTCAATAATATGAGTAATTAGACTTTCAATTTCTGAAAATCGAACGCTAAGTAGGCCAATTCTTGTATAAAAAGGTGTATTAATTTCGCTTAGCTCTTGTAATTCGTATTTAAATGGACTCATTGCTGTTAAGAAGATAATTAACTAATTTTTCACATTGTTTATTGAAATTTATGTTACTTTTTTAATATCCAAGGTCGGTTCTTTAATTCATCTTTGTTCCAAGGATTAGGTTTACCAGCATTTTTTTTAGAGCCTTCCTCTTACTATTAAAAAGATTAGGATAGATCGCTTGCTGTTCTTCTGAGAGGCAATATTCGCTATTTATTGATATTAGATAATTAAGATTCGAGCCGAGTTTGCGATATACTATTTCGACGAATTATTCGGAAGTTTTATTTCACATAGATTCTTATTTTTTTTGCTCTAATTTTGATTTCAACACATATGATAATAGATTAACATTACAATGAAAACAATCGAAAACGAGTTCGTAAAATGCGTAATTATTGGCTCTGGTCCAGCAGAATATAAAGCAGCAATTTATGCCGCTCGCGCAGATCTTTCTCCTGTTATGTTTACTGGGATGACTCCGGGAGGACATCTGACTCAAACTACTGAAGTTGATAATTTCCCTGGATATCCTCAAGGAGTAACTGGACCAATTCTGATGGAAGATCTCAGAATGCAAGCAGAAAGGTTTGGCACAGATATACGATTTGGATATGTAACTAAAGTTGACTTTTCAAAAACAGACGGCAATCATATATTGGAAATCGACGGATAAAAGAAAATTATTGCACAAACAGTAATAATTGCAACAAACGCAACAGCTAAATGGTTAGGTTTAGAATCGGAAGAAAAATATAATGGATTCGGTGTATCTGCCTGCGCTATATGTGACGGTTTCTTTTTCAAAGGACAAGATGTTGCAATAGTCGGGGCTGGAGATACTGCCGCGGAAGAAGCTACTTATTTTTCAAAGATTTATAATAAAGTTCACATGTTGGTTAGAAAAGATGAATTTAAAGCATAAAAAGCAATGTTCGCTAGAGTGATGGCCACATCAAATATTGAAGTACATTTGAATACGGAAGTTCAAGAAATACTTGGCGATGGAAGAGCAGTCAATGCTGTACTTGTTAAGAATAATATTAGCCACGAAAAAGAGACTGTAAAATAGACTGTGTCAAGGATAATAAATAGAAGTATTATTTTTGACATAGTATTATGAATATTAAAGAAAGCGATTTTGATTTTGAGTCCATGAAGGATAAAGCCCTGAAACAGTTAGGGAGCGGAGAATCACTTTATGGCAATAACGGAGCTTTTGCTCCATTAATGAAAAAGTTTTTAGAAGCAGCGTTAGAAGCAGAGATGGAGAGCCACATGGACGCGGCTCAGCGCTCCAGTGGTAATCGGCGTAATGGCAAGTCCATTAAGCAGATCCGAACTTCGGAGGGTACGATCGATATTGAAACACCCCGTGACCGTCAATCCAACTTCGAGCCCCAGCTCGTTAAGAAACGTGAGACTATCTTAGCTGAGAGCCTTGAGAAGAAGATTTTGGGTATGTATGGGCTCGGTATGAGTTTGCGTGATATTTCGAATCACATCAAGGAAATGTACGATACGGACATCAGCCACAGTACGCTTTCTTCCATTACCGATAAGATCATTCCTGAGGTCAAGGAATGGCAATCAAGAAGCCTGGATTCTCTTTATACGATCGTGTGGATGGATGCCATGCATTACAAGGTTAAAGAAGACCATCGTTTTGTTTCTCGAGCAGTATACAATATCCTTGGCGTTGATCGAAAAGGGCACAAGCATTTACTGGGGATGTATGTTTCGGAAAATGAGGGTGCTAACTTTTGGCTGAGCGTACTGACCGATTTACAGAACCGGGGTGTGGAGGATATCTTAATCGCCTGTATCGATAATCTAAAAGGCTTTTCTGAAGCGATACAGAGTGTTTTTCCCGACACTGAAGTACAGACCTGTGTCGTGCACCAGATCCGTAATAGCTTAAAGTATGTGACCAGTAAGGACCAAAAGGAATTTATGAACGACCTAAAACCAGTTTACCGAGCCGATACATTGGATCTTGCCGGACTGCGGATGGATGAACTTCAGGATAAATGGGGTGAAAAGTATCCGGTGGTCATCGACTCGTGGCGGCGTAACTGGGATCGTCTGACCATCTATTTCCGATACGATAAATCCATCCGAAAATTGATCTACACCACCAATACGATCGAAGGATTCCATCGCCAGGTCCGTAAGGTCACTAAAACCAAAGGTGCGTTCACTTCAGACTTGGCGTTATTGAAATTGGTTTATTTAGCACATAAAAACATTAAGAAAAAATGGACGATGCCACTGGCCAATTGGGGAACTACGGCACAGAAATTAGCAATTTGATTTTCGGGAAGAATGGTGTTAGATTTGCAATAAGCAAAGTGGCTGAATTACCTTCTCGCGAGGAGGTAATTCAGCCAATGACACAGTTTATTTTACACTCCCACGAAATATACTATTCCCATATCTGGAATCTTTATTGCTATTGGTGTAAACCTTTCTTTCTCTTGACATAACTCTGTTAAGTTGTTAAATTCTCTTACCTTAATGTTCACTCCAGTCTAACAATTTTACTTCCTCAGAAATATACCATCTGTTAATTCCACAATTTTTAAAAATGTCACCTTTTAATATATCTCATCATATGTGTCCTAAATAAA